>NZ_CP033927.1 GCF_003815775.1 Chryseobacterium joostei | reverse complement strand
TCCAATGGAATGAAGAAAAGAACTATTGAAGTTTTAGCTCTACACCGGAGAAAATCAGAAGTTTTTGAAATAAGCTTTTACAATAAATACATTTCGCAGATTGAAAATTTAAATAAATCAGCAATTTATAAGATTGCATGTATTTTAAGAAGCGAAGTCTATCAGGATAAAGAAACAGAAAAGAAAACTTATTTTACTCACCTGGTAGGAGTCTACGTCATAAGGATAGGAAATACATAAAACAAAAGCCCCTGTAATAAACAAGGGCTTTCTTCATTCACTTTAACAAAGACTAACTTTCTTTATATACTTTTTAATTTTAGAGTTATCTTCTATAATTATCCATTCCGGGTTAACACCTTTTAAGTAATAGAAGAAAATTAGTTTATATATATTTTTTAAATTTCCATATTTTCCGCTTTCTATCCTGGCAAGGTTCATCCGGTCATTTTTAGTTCCAAATACAATTTTGTTAACAATCTCTGTTTTGCTGCAGGTAATGTCTCCCTGGCTTTTTAGTTCTTCACGAATCAATTTTAAGCGTTCGCCTAAAAATGAAAGATCCCCTACTTTTTTATCCAGGTCAATTTTTAGTTCTTTAATTTCTATATCAGTAAGCTCTTGCATTAAAATAATTCTTCTTTAGTAATTAAGGTTTCTGTCTTGTTTTCTACATTAAATAAATCATCCTGTATTTTTTTTCCCATCATTTCAAAATATTCAGCTCTTACAATTTCCTCAATTTGGTCATATAACTGATTTTGATGGTCTGTCAAAAACTTATCAATCTCATTACTTTCTATTTTTTTTCTAAGTCGTTCATAAACGATTTCTTTAAGTTCTTCTATCTCCCGGAGTTCCCTTGAACTTAAATCTTTGTAAATAAGATTTTCTAAACCATCCAGGTCTAATTCTAAAAATAGAATATAAAAATCAAAAATATAAATTTTTTGGTATAATTCACCACTCTTTGTAGAAGATATGGTATCGAAAAAACCGTAAGTTTCCATTTCATTTTTATGTAATTGGAAGAAATGCTCTACTCTTACTGGGTCAGGTTTTATAAGTTTCTCTATTTCGTTATTATCTTCCAATATAGGGGTGATGTTTTTATCGAAAAGGAAACGACCAAAAAATCTCTTTTGCTTTATTTTTAGGTTGTATTCGTCAACAATAGTTCCACAAAATTCACCGACTCCGAGCGTAGAAATTCTAGATTGTGAAACAAGGTAGTCCTTGTCAGTTCCATGATTAAAAGAATATTCACCTTCTGCGCTTTCCTGCAGATTTGTTCTTTTTTGATTGGTTTTACCAATTCTTTCAGATACATACTTAGCAGTCTCATTTCCTGCCTTACCACAGATAAGATTTGCCGTAATATCTACAATAGCGGAAGATACTTCCTTTTTCAATCTTTCCTCTAATTGTGGTATTCCTTGCATTCCTGCCATAATTCCACATTGGTTAGACCTTCCGGAAGATACATATTCCGGAAGAGATTTAAAGAAAACCCTTGCAAATTCGTCCCCAAGAATCATAAAAGGCGACCTTTTTTTATTAACTACGTTAGTTTCTCTCGCAATTATTTCAAAAAATACGCTGACAATAGGAGCTGTAATTTGTGCTTTCTTTTGTGAAGAACCAATACACAATATTTTTGGATTATCCGGATTATTTAGCTCCAAATCAAAATCATTCCCACTTAAGATATATAGAATATCCTTACTGATTAAACTTCTTAAATTATTTGCTAAACTTCCGAGCTGTCCGGCTAGCTGTCCACTTGAAGACTCAGCAGCTAAAAATCCGTCCCTAACAGACGTTACTTGTGCTAATATATCTCGTTGAGAAAGAAGCTGAGGAAGGAGATAATCAATTTTTACAGAAGAAAGAATCATAGCATGAGAAACAGAACAAACAGGAATACCATGTTTTCTCTCCCATACTCGTAATATATACATAATTGCAGTCAAAATACCCTGAGCGGAGCCATCAAAAAATTTATCAAATTGATTATTATTACTTTTTATAAAAATCTCTGAAAGAACATCCATATCCTGGACGGATTTTATATAGCGGTTAGAAATAGGATTACACCTATTACTTACTGTTGCATCATCCAAACAAAGGACAAAGAAATTATTCTTTGATTTTAACCTTTTATGCATTTTATAGGTGATATTCGTAAGTTCAGGAAATTTATAATCAAAAACTGCTAAAGTATAGTCCTTTTTAATAAATTGATAAATTGCTTGTAAAAACCAGGTAAATGATTTTCCACTATTCATAAGACCAAAAATCCAAATTCCGGCAAATACATTTATTAAATTAACCCAACCCTTATTCCATTTACCTTCAAAGTAAAATTCATATTCCAGGTTCAAAGAAAAGGGAGTCTCAATTTTTTCCCTTGTTTGCTCAAATGTCTCATTCTCATCATTAAATTGGTCTCGAATAGCTTTTTTAGAAAAAAGATAAGTCCCAATCATAAAAGCGAGACCCAGGTTAGTAGCAAAACATAGAAAATAAATACCTACAATAGCAGCCCTGGGAAGAAAGATTAAAAAATTGGCAGGGATAAAAAGTATTGCTAAGCTTACCAATCCTATTACTGTAATATTCTCAATCTTTGGGAGCTTTTCAGAATAGTTTTTACTAAAATTAGCAATAATTATTAAAGGCATAATCATAAAAAATTTAAGCTGATTTTCAGAAATATCTCTCCGGGATGTCCACTTATGTATTGCATTTCCATCAATTGTATCATCCATTATAACAGATGATAAGACGAAAAAGGCAGCAAAGTAAAATATCACAGAAAAAAGAATAAAAGATTGTTTGGACTTCATATTTTTTTATTATTTTTGTAGCAAAATTGCTACATTTGTTTTTTATATGCAAATAATTATGGACGAAGATTTAAATTTTTTTGAAGAAGCACCACAAGATACAGAAGGATTGTCTGCAGAAGAACTAATATTTTTAGATAAACTTAATTTACCTGAAGATATTTTTTTCTTCCAGGCTTTTGAAGGGAAAGTATTACTAATTAAAAAAATGGGAGTTAATCTACTGTTTCTTAATGATGTTTCTCAGCAGTCCTATATCATAAGTCCAGACCTGGAGGAAAAAGCCATTTCAGACCAACTATGGCATTCAAATTTAGATTTAGATATAGCACAAGTAATTATAGTAGATAGTCCATTAGAAGCTGTTTATTATGATAGATTATTTAATCAAGATAATTCTGTTTATGTATACTTATCAAGTACAAAGAATGAAGCTTTATCCCAATTCAATGCTTTTATAGATAAAAATTTTAATAGGGAACTTTTAAGTTTTAAAATAGCTCTTAAAAATTCAGTAAAATCATTTTATCAAGAACTCAGAATAATAGAAGCAATAACAGGGGAGAAATTTACTTTTGATTCTAAAGAGACAGTATTATGCTATACATCTAATAATAAAGACAAAATTGATGAAGTAAAAAGCTTTTTTCTTAAAATCAAGGAAAATATTAATACAACATTAATAAGAACAAATTTCGCAATTAATGATATAGTGATATTTATCCAGGAGGAAAATATAATAAAATTAAAGTTTCCGGAATTTGATTTATTTAAAAAAGAGAGTAGAAAAATCATTTTAAGCATGATTGAAAAATTATCTTTCTTTCATAATGTTCAAATCCATAGACCTAACAGGACTAATTTAAAGGAGCTTTATAATTGGAAAATAATAAATGATATATATTTTCCTAGAGAAGAAAAAAAGAAAAAAAATAAATAAATAAAATTTTAAAACTATGAATTTTTTAGCAACACCATTAGCAGCATTTTTAGCGGGAGGACTTGATGCATTAATCAACTACCTTAAACAATTTTCAGGTCAGATTAAGACAGGAGTTTTAATCATATATGACATTTGCATGTATTTAAGTTTTGGAGCTGCGGCTATACTTGTTGTAGTAATGATTATTGCAAACAAAACGGGTTCAAATGTAGGTTTTTCAGCAGGAGAATGGGCGGTGAGAGCTGCTGTTGCTGCAGGGGCTTTATTTGGAGTAAAGCAAATATTTGGTATTTAATGAAAAATTACCGAGTAAATAAAGGATTGCAAAAGGAAATTAGGTTTATAGGACTTAATCAAAATTATGCTATGCAATTCTTCGGTGTAGTAACTCTATCATGGTTACTTCTATTCTCTGCAATAGGGGTAACCATGTTAACCTTACTACTCTATATGGTTCCAATCGTTGGTTTTTATCCATATTTTAAAAAAATGGATAAAAAAAACCAAAAAAATAATATAAAGAAGACAAAAGCCAACGGCTCAAAACCAATACAATATAAAAGGGAATTTACACCAATTACAGAAAATAATGAAGAACTACTTACTAAATAAGGTTAATCATCCGATATACGCTATTGAGAATTCTGATACTCTTATTGCAAAAGAAAAGGGGGTACTGTCTTTTGGTTTTAGAGTACATTATCCCAATTTATATGGAAAGACAACAGAAGATTTTAGTCAACTAAGAGGTTTATACAATAAGCTTATAGACATAATGGGGGAAAATTCTATTATACAAAAAACAGAATTCTTTGTTAATAGACCTTATGATGATGAAATTGATTCCCCAACGTTTATCGAAGAATTTAATTTTCAACATTTCAAAGGGAGAAAAGTAAGAGAGCAAATATCCTACATATTCTTTTCTTCTGTTCCTGAAAATTACCTTAAATACGAAAGTAATCATACAAATCAATTTCTTAAAAAGGAAAAATCCGGGAATATATTTAAACCTGTAATTGATAAAGAATATATTTCAAAAGAAAATTTAATAATATTTGAGAAAAAGAAAAAAGCAATTTCGCAATTATTAAAAAAGTCAGTTTTAAAAGGAGAGCTTTTAGAAACACAAGAACAGTTTGAACAACTTTTTACTTTGTGGGAGACCCTATCTCAAGATAAAAATGTTAAATCTGATTTAGACATTACAAAAGGAGAAATTATTTTAGGAAAGAAAAAACTTCACACCTATACTGTAGAAAAATTAGAACAACTTCCTGATGTTCTTCCTGAATATCTTCATGATACTGAAAAGACAGGAGGAACAGAAATGTATATTCCAAAATCACTTTTAAGCCCTTTAGGGTTGGAAATAAAAGAAGACCATATTCTTAATCAATACTTCTATATTCCTGCCCAGGAACAGTATTTAAAAATGCTGAAAAAGAAAGAAAATGTACTTGGAAACTTTGCGAAATTTTTCTCTTCTGAAAAAGACAAAAAAAACAAATCTGTAGATGAAGAGAAAAATGAAATTTTTAAAGGGCAGATTGAAAGCTTTAGAAAAGAAATTTTAGATAACCATCAAAAAGTTGTACTTACCCATACAAATATTATAACCGAAGAAATAAGTACATCAGAGGATTTTCCTATATTTTTGAGACAAAATGTAGTAGATACTATTGACCTTTACTTTGCTACTTGTGGGGGAAATGGGATTGGGTTGCCTGCTGACCTTTATTTTCCAATAACTCAAGAACAAGCTTTTAGCTTTTTTTATTGCGAAGATTTTACAAAAGGGAATTCCTATGATGGATTCAGAGTAATAGATATCTTAAGTGGAAATCCGGAGAAGCTAGACATCTTTAGAACGTTAAAAAGGAGAAAAGATATAACAGCTTATAATGCATGGTCTGTAGGAGCTACAGGAAGTGGTAAGTCTTTTTTATGGAACGCAATATTAATGCACTATTTTAATTTAGGAGAGCACGTTTTTAATATAGATGGTTCCAGTTCTTTTGAAAGGTCTACGAATTTTGTCAATCATGTAACAAAGGGGAAACATGGTTTCTTTATGAAAATTTCCACTGATACTAAAATTGGACTTAATCCTTTCTTAGTTTTAAAAGGTGAAAAAAGAGGAGATAAAATTTCAACATTACAATACCTACTCTTAACTATTTTAGATATAGCTAATGATAGTGAAGCTCAAATAGTAGGAGGATTCTTTATTGAAATACTAAACCGTTACTATGATATTGAGCTAGAAAGAAAGTTTAATACATTCTACGAATTCTTAAAAGAAAACTCAGAAAGCATTGTTAAGGAGTTTGGTATTGAAGACATTATCAATGTGAAAAAGTATATTTTCCTGTTAAAAGAATTTTATCAAGGCGGTATATATGATTATCTTCTGAATAATAGTGATGAAAGGTTGCAAAACATTAAAAGTAACAGATATATTACCTTTCAAATTAAGGAGTTAAAAGACAATCCTGCTTTATTTGCCATAGTTACTCTACTGTTAACAAATTTATATAAATCAAAGTTATACAGTCAGGAACTTTTAGAGTTCATTAAGTTCATCCACTATGATGAAGTTTGGACCGCAATGGATAAACCTTTATTAGTAGGCTTTATTAAAGATACGATTAAAACCGTACGTTCTCAAAATGGAGGAACTATTTTCACCTCGCAAGAACCGGAAGACTTCTTTGAATCAGAAATTATTAAGAATGCGGTTCTTAATAACTCAGAATTAGGCTTTGTTTTAAATATCAGCAAGTATTCCGGAAGAAAGAAATATGTTCAGGAGCTTTTATCTCTTACTGAAAGTCAGGCAAATGTAATATTCTCTTTGGGGAAAAAACTTCCGGAAGGAATCAACTGTAGAGAATTCGCCATTTTAGTGGGTAGAAAGTACATTAAAACTTATGGTATGGAGGTTTCTAACGAAGAAAAAGCAATATATGAATCTGACCCAGAGGAAAAAGTAAAGTTAACCAGGTTGGATTTAAAAAATAATAACAACCCCATTATTACAGCTAAAGAATATGCAGAATTAAATAACCAAAAAAATAAAGAATCATGAAAAAGAGTATTTTGATTTTAATGTTTGGCTTATTTGCCAATTTAGTAAACGCACAATATGTTGAATTAGCAAAAACAGTATTAGGTAGTCTTAGCGACCAAAATCAGGAAATGGTAGCATATCTACGTCAAATAGATAGCAAAATGCAATCAATGGAGAATAGGGAGAAACAAAGTGAAATGAGAAAAAAAGCGTCTCCAAATCCTCTATTAATCAATACTAAAGTAGCTGAATTGGAAAAGAAAAAATCTGATGTTATTAACATAGCAAAAGTTTTAGTAAGTGGAATAAAAGCGATTAAGCAAAAAAAGAAAATCTCAAATGCAGACCAAGCAATTAATGCAATTTTAGATATATCATCATTCACCGTTCAGTCTTATTTAGTAACAAAAAAACTTATGACCTATAGTGCAGAAGCAATAGAGACTCAGGATAAATTAAAAGTTTTAGCTGATACTTCTGCCTTAGTAGAACAAAATAAAAAACAGCTTTTATTTATTAATGAACAGCTTAAAGATGTAAAATAATATGGGATTATTAGATTATGTTGCAGAAAATGCAAACGAAAATTTTGATAAAGCACTTGCACAGGTTCTTAGTCAAAGTGACTCAACGTTAGATATTTTATTAGTTATTGCTGGGGCAGGAGCTTTGGTTCAATGCGTAAGAAATTGGATAGACGGAGGGGATATATGGGGCTATGTAAAATGGGTTCCTCTATTAATTTTTCTCTTAGGATATAGTAAATTCGTACAAGGTCTTTATAAAGGAAGTGCTGCAGTTCCTTTTAGCATGGGAATATCAATAGACGACTTTATGAAAGAACCACCTGCAGAAATTTCAATAAATCCTGTAGAAATTGTTTCTAACCAAATAGGATTAGAACTAAAAAAAAGTTGTTTCATTTTCGCATTAACAGCAATCAATATATTAGCAATAATCGGGTTTCTATACGTTAAAATGAAAGTAGTTTTTAAAGTAGCTCTCTTAGTATTTATTGCGCCAATTAATATCTCTTTAAGCTTTATTCCTTCAATAAGTCATCTATGGCAAGGCGCTTTATTAAAAGCAATTGAAGTAAGCCTTTATATACCTGGGTTAATGCTAATCGATTGGATAGGAAAAACAGTCTTTTTAGCATCTATAGAACATAAGTTGGCTAAAAATCCTGCAGATATGATACAATATTTTGAAAACATACAGTTAGGAATGCTCTTCTATTTCATGATAGCCTTAAGTTATTTTAGTACTCCAAGCCTTATAGGGTGGGTAATGGACTCAGGAGGTGGTGCAGCTAATGGGGCATCTTCTAAATTAAAATCGGCAGCAATGGCTTTATCAAAAGTCGTAACAAAAATTTAAAATAATTATGAAGTTTTTAAACGATATCTCGAAAAAAGAAAAATTTTCGCAAACAATTATATATGTTTCTGTATTAGGCTGCTTTTTATTTTCTATAGCAATGCTATTGATTTATATGAATAAAGCTGCTGAAATAACTAATAAGGCAAAGGATGAAGTATATATTTTCGTAGATAACCAAGCTTATAAAGCTGTAAGAAGTCAAGATTATGGCCAGAATATGGATGCATCAGCAAAAGGAGCAATTCAGCTATTCAACGATTATTTTTGGAATTTAGAACCGTACCAGGACTATATCAATGTCAGACAAAATAAGGCGTTTGATATGTCTGATGAATCAACAAAAAGATTAAGAAAATCATTAATCAATGATAATTTTTACACTGATATAATCAACTCAAAAAGTTCTACAAAAATAGAATTAAAACCACAGGATATTGTAATTGATTTCTCTAAAAAGCCTTATCAATTCAACTATAAAGCTGAATTCATAGTAGTAGCCGGAAAATCAAAAACAATCCACAATTTAGAAGCAGGAGGAGAATTAGAACAGACTAGACAAGTAGACAATAATTTCACAGGGTTCAGAATAAAAAATTATCACCTGGATAAACTTGGAGTAAAAGAAGAAATTAAAGAAGCTGAAATTACTGCAGAAAATAATAATCAGGAAAATCAACAAAACAATGGATTATAAACAAATAGAAGAAAAAGTAATTCAATTTTATAAGGAGAAAAAAGTTCTATTTTTTTGCATAGTTGGGGTATTATTATTACTAATTGTTTCCCAGGTTGCAAATAAAAAAGAAGAAAAGTCAGAAAAGGCAATTTCCTGGAAAGTTGGAGGTAAGGACGCTAATAAAGATTCCGTTTCTGTAGCTAAAGTAAATGGAATTGGTGAAGCTGAAAACAATACGAACTACGATGTTATTTCAGAGCAATCCGGAAATTCAGGTTATCAAGGTAATACAAGTGCTAATAATGAGCTAGACTATTTAGATAAATTAGATAAACAAGATATTTCAGCACCTAAACAATCTGCATCACCTAAACAATCTGCATCATCAACTTACTCTCCTTATGGTAACTACGAAATGTGGCAGGAGAAAGAACCATCTAATAGTAGAATTGGATATTCAAGTAAAAAAAGACCTGTAGAAAACTCAACACAAAATATGCCTACTTATACAGAGGTATATAAGCAGGAACCTATTAAAGAAGCAAGTTATACGAATAATAGTTATGAAGAGAGAAAAGCTCCGGCAGCTATTTTAACTCAAGTAAAATCTAAGTTAATTTCCCAGGGTTATGCTACCAACAACAGAAGTATTTCATTTGTTTTATTAGAGAACTTTACTTTAAATGGTGAGAATATACCTAAAGGGAAAAGCTATGCAACAGGTGTTATTAAATTAGAAGAAGACAGAGTTTTAGCAAAAATAACTTCAATTAAGGCTAATGGTAAAACCTATTCAGTATCAGGAAAAATATTAGGATATGATGGAGAGGAAGGACTTCCATTAGTTGTAAATGAAAATACTTCCTCTACAGGAAGAGGAAATATAATAAGGGATGAAGCCGTAAGTCAAGCAAGTAGAATACCGGTAGTAGGGGGAATTCTAAGTAGAGCATCTTATGGGGGGCAATCAAACACCAGGGAAACAAAAATACCCCTATCAAATATCGAATGTCAAATAGTAATTTTAAAATAAATCAAAAATGAGAAAATTAGCAATGTCAATTTTCCTTGTGGCAAGTGTTTTATGTTTTGCTCAGCAAAAGAAAAAAAACACTCACAAGAAGTCAGTTAAAAAATCTTCTGTTATTAAGAAGAAAGTAAATGAAACTCCTGCAGCAATAGTTGCTGCAGAACCAAAAGAGCAGACAGAGGCTCCCCCTGCAGAAGTTTTACCTGCAGTAGAAGAAAAAAAGAATTTAGTTGTAGAAGAAAGCCCAGTTTATGAGAAAACAGCACAAAAAATTCTAAAGAAAAAAGGATGGATTAACAACCGGAACTCAGCTTTATTAAGAGGTATAGAAGGCTTTGTAAAAGGAGTTTACTCAGCCAATGGGAAAATTTTTATAATGTTGGAAATAGCTAATCGTAGTAATATTAATTATGACCTTCAAAGTATCAGTTTTATAACAAGTCCGATTGATGAGAAAAAAAATAAAAAAGGCATAAAGTCAGAGCAAGACTTTGATACCCAGGAAAAAATTTTTCTACCAATTTGGACTAACCAACCTGAAACGATATCCAAAAAAACTAAACAGAAAATAGTTTATGTATTTGATAAATTCACAATCAATGAAAATAAAAAGCTAAATGCTGTATTAAGTGAAAACGAAGGAGAGAGAAATATCACATTAGAAATAAAACCATCCTACATTTTAGGAGCTGAATATGTAAACTAAAGAAGTTATGAAAAAGAGATTATATATAATTGTACTATTATTTATCGCATTATTATTTAACGCACAAGGGAGAAGAGCTGAACAAAGTGGAATCCATGCTGCTTATGGATTTATTCCATCAGGAGACTCACTAAAAAAGAACTCTTTCATGGCAATAGCAGGTTATAATCATGTTTTAGGAGATAAGGGATTTTTAGCAAAAGCAGAAGTATTTTATCACAAAACTAATGTTAAATATACCGGAAATCAGTTACTACCGTATGAAAAGTATGGACTAAATATTTCCGGAGGATATTCGTATGAAGGTCTTTATCCTGTTTTTATTAATGCTTATGTAGGAGCATTTGCAGCTTATGAGAAAGTAAATGAAGGAAAGGAAAGAGACCCAAAATTTAATGCAATAATACCTGAAAAAGTAACGGGATTTGTATATGGAATATCTGGTTCTGCAGAATTAGAAATAGTCTTAGCAAGAAAAATATCTTTAATTGGAAACTACACTCAATTTTATGATATAAAATCAAAATTTTCTAAATCAAACTACGCAATTTTTACTGGACTAAAATTTTATATTAACTAACAAACATTAAATTATGAACAAAATATTTAAATTATTAGCATTATTTTTAGCTATAACATTAACTGTCGTTTCTATTCAATCATGTTCCCAGGATGGAGATTGGGAAGAAACTACTAATGGAGGACAATTTGGTTTTTCAATAGAAAGAGACACATATTTTATTGAAAAAGCTATTGGCGAACAAAACCAAATAAAATTCAATATAAAACCAAATTATAAATTTGAAACGCTTAAAACAACTTTCAAATTTACATCTAATTTAACAGGAACTTTAAAATTAAATGGTGTAGTTCTTAATCCTAATCAGGAATATACATTTACAGAGCAGAACAATACATTTGAATATACGGGAACTGTAGCAGGTGACCATATTATCAAGTTTTCTGTTAAAAATGAAAAAGGAACTTCTAAAGATGAAGAGTTTTCCTTAAAATATGGATTATCTGAATTTGCTCATACATACATAGGAGGAACAGCACAAATTTGGCAATCAGACGAGAGTATTTATACAATGAAAATTACTCCAAATGCCAATACTCCTGCAACAGGCTTTAAAATTAAATTTACTGACTATAATGGAACAATTAAATTTAATGGGGTTCCTGCTGTAATAGGACAAGAATATCCAATCAATAATATAGCATCATTCACTACAACTTTAAGTACTAATGTTTCCGGGCAAGTAGCTCTTCATTATACGATTAGTAACGCTACAGTGTCAAAAGATTATGAAATACAACAAACTATTGAAGCAAGACAAATAGTAATAGAGAGTTTAAATTTGAATGCTACAACTGTAAGTCCTAATACACAAATGAACTTAACAGGAGTGATTAAAAAAACTCCATCTACTTCAAATAGTACGATTAAGTACAAGACTTGGATTTCATCAAGTAGTAATAGCAATCCAAATGCTATTCAAACTACCAATAATGCTTATATCAGTTATGCTATGGTTAATAATTCATTTAGCTATGATTTTAAAGCTTTAGAACAAGGAACTTATACATTGAATTTTCAGGCTCAAGATGAATTTGGAAACGAAAGTGAAATAAAATCTTTTAATATTACAGTATCTCCTGCAATTCAGTTCGTAGGAACTTTATCAGGAAGTATTGACCTAAAATTTCAAGTTCAGGGAGCATTAATGAGAATGTATCTTATGGGATTCAATAGAACATTAAAAGCCCAATCCGCAGGAGCTACACAAATTACCAACGTAAAATATACAATTAGCTGGTATCATGGGACTGAACTTCATTCTTATGATTTCACTGAAAATGTAAATGGTCCTAGTTTAGACGTTCAAGGACAAACTTTTCAAACCGGACAGGTTCTATGGCGTACTTTCTCTTTGTACGACAATATACCAAACCCACCTACTAGCGGGATTTTAAAAGTAGAAGTATTTACTAATACAGGACAAACAATATCAAATTCTGTTACAGTCCCTGTTAGTTTCAGTCAAATGTAAAAATTAAGGTCTCCTAATTAGGAGACCTTTTTTTATAAAAAAGACCGGGGCTACTAAAACCCGGTCTCGTGTAAATTTAAAGCTAAAAAAAATGGTGCTATTATTACCACTTTTAAAGTAATGCAAATATATAAAAAAAAGGTAATTTTACAACGAGCTTAATTTCTCATAAATTAAGTTTAAAATTACTATTGTAGCCGGGATAGATCCCGGCTATTTTCTTTTAAAATAATCAAGTTCTAATTTTAGCCTTTCATTTTCTCGTTTCAAATATATATTCTCTTCTTTTAAAATAGAATTAGCTTTTTCATAAAAATATAAGTTTAGGAGTTCGCTTTCAAGTATGATAATTTCATGCTCCAAATTGGCAGTATAGGCATCTATCGGTTTTTTTCCTAGACTATCAGACTGATAAATTTCTTCTAAAGGAACTTCAAGAAATTGAGCTAATTTAATCCACTCAGAACGAGAAATTTTAACAGTACCAGTTTCTTTTCTGCTATAATTTGAAACCTCTGTAAAAATAATTTCTGCAAGTTCTCTCTGTGAGTATCCTTTTAATTTTCGTATATATCGGAGTTTTTCTTTTTTCATATCATTATTTCTTCAAAAGTATTTTATATGTAAGATAGAATATTACGGGAAACCGTAATTATAAATAAACAAAAAAGTCCAAAGAAATAATTACTCTTACTTTACATACACTATTGCTCCTTTTGGAACTGTACTCGTGGTGAATTGAGGATTGGCAAATTTTAAAAGTTTATAATCAAACTTTTTTCCTAATTCCTGGAGGGAAGTTTGTTCATTAACTTTTATTATTGTCATGTCAAGAAAAGAATGTTTAAAATATGAAGGTTTGAAATTGTGCATTTTATAGAAGTTGAATAAATAATTAACCGCTATAAATGAAGGCACATAGGCTTGTGTTTCTTTCGGAAGATATGGACGAACTTTCCAATAATTCTTACTTCCCGCCTTTCTTATTGCCTTTCTTACGTTTCCAGCACCACAGTTATAACCTGATATCGCTAAGTTCCAATCCCCCAATTCCAAATATAAATCCTTTAAATATCTTACTGCAGAGTCCGTATTGCCTACAGGGTCATAAAAGATATTTATATAGTCATTTTTTTTTATTCCATATTGATTACCGGTTGCCGGCATAAATTGCCATAATCCTGCAGCTCCTACCCAAGAGGTTGCCCTGGGGTTCAATGCACTCTCCACTACTGCTAAATATTTTAATTCTAATGGTAAACCATATTGAGCAAGTTTTTTTTCAAATAATGGGAAATAATAGCTCGAAAGTCCTATTATTTTTCCATACCATCTATAAGACAAATATTTCTTAACATAGGTATAAGTCACATCATTATAGTCAATCGGTAAGGGTGTATTTGCATTAAGATAATTAAATCTTTCTTTATATGTAGATTCTTCTAAAGTCTCTATTATTTCATTGTCTTCTCCTAAACTTTTTATATAAGATTCATTATATTTAATAAATGACTCTTTTTCCTGGCTTTTTAAAACAAGTGGAAGGGTAATAATCGAAAGAAATATAGTAGCTCTTATCATATTCAAATATAGTGAATTAATAGGTTTTTTTCCTTCTTTTTTAATAGGATTATTTATGTTTTTTTAGGTTTTTTTCCATTGTTTACGGGTTTCCGTAAGGCTTTTGATTTTTCTTTTTGCAGTTTTGCTTTATTAATTTAAAGTTTAACATTATGAGTAAAAAGAAAGTACAATTTGCAGTTAAAGAAATTTTGAAAGTTCCAGGTAAACTAGGTAAAACTATTATTATTCCTAGGGGTATTATTATTGTAGTTGGAGGAATGGAAGAAAATGATTTTCCTCAAGTCGGTAAACAGATTGATTTTGATATGGAAGAACCTAAAAGGAAGATTTACACCAAGATAGATAAGATAGAAGGAAATACGGTCTATATTAAACAAATTTAGGGCGTTCCCTAAAGGTCGGACTTTCGCTACTCAATCTTTTTTTTCGAGAATTATCTCTTTGGACTTTTTTATTTATTTATTTATTTTTCTCAAAAAAAAGGATTTCAAACATACCGCTCAATTCCTAACGCTGCCAAGCTTCACCCATCCGGAAGAAAATTTCCCTTTGCTTTTCCCTGGCTAAGTCCCCAGGGAAAACTTCTCCCGGAATCCATAAGGACAAAACCTAAACCCTCCCCTCCTTTCCCTTCCTGGTTTAAGTTTTGGAATTTTTTTAATCATGGAAAGTCCTCTTTTGAAAAAGCCTTAATGTTTGTTTTTTTTGTCGCCCCGGTTGATGATACAAAGAACCCTTGCAGCTCTTATTCACTCACTTCTTTGTTACTGAATGATAACGATTTTCTTTGTGCAAATTTGAAATTTTATAGTGATAAAAATTTTTCTGCTAGATAGTTTTTTGGGTATTCAATTTTTTTTTTGGCTAAAAAAAAAATCAAACCTTCCACAAAAAACTACGCCTGACACCTTTCCCATTTTTAGCCCTAGAAAATTTCATGGTTAATTGGCACAGAAAAACGAATCCTCAGTAACGAAGCAAGTAAATAAGAGCTGCGTTCTTTGACATCACCGGAACAACAAAAAAAACAGCATTAAGTATGCTTTTTCAAAAGGACTCTCCATCTCTCAGGAAAAACAGATTGTCCTCGAAAACAAAGCAAATAATTTTTAAAAATATAAACGTATGAGAACTAAAAAGCAATTATTAAATACTAAGTTTAAATTAGTAAGCACAGGAAAGATTTTTATCATTAATGACGTGCAAGAGTTAGAGCATGGAAACCATAAAATAAGCCTTATAAATGAAAATGATACCAATGACTCTTTAAAAATTTACCTGGATGATTTATTGGACAGAAGATTTTTTAAATCATTATCAAATCCAGGGTTACCGCCGATTTTTCCAGAAAATCAATGGAAAGAAAGTTTAATGGCGGAATTAGTATCTGAAATATGCATGAGGATGGAAAGAATGTATTACGTGTATGAAGTAAGAGAAGGGAAAAAAAGAAAATTTATCTCGGATGAACATTTCTTTTCTCCACCGAAAAAAGAAGAGAATTTTAAGTTTGGTACTACTCTTTATGAAGTAGTGTCTGTAACACATGTTTACGGAGACAGAGAACCAGGAGAAATTTATCTTAAAAAAATAAAATAAAGGGGTGAAATTCCCCTTTTAAATTAAGTTATTTAACTAAAATAATTAAAATAATTAAATAAAAATATTATGAAAAAAAGAACTAGACAAGAGGTCATAAGCTTATATACTCAAGGCGCAACAAATATTAACAATGAAGATTTTGAAGGCAATTTAATAGTTACTTTTGAAAAGCTAGATTGCTTTTATTATATGGTTTTTAGTGGAAGGAAAATTAATCCTGCATACTACAATAGAACTATTTCAGAAGATAGCAGAGCGGAGAAAATAGCAGGTATAAAAGATGTCTTAAATAAAACTGCAGAAAAGAAAAAGGAATTCTTTGACAATAGAAAAAAAATAGCTGATGCCATCCAGGAGGGAACAGTCCTTTATTCGAGTTGGGGGTATGAGCAAACGAACATTAATTTTTACCTGGTAATAAGCCGAACTAATTCAACGGTTACCCTTCAAGAAATCGGTCAGAATAGGGAGTATGAAGGTCAAGACCACGGAACTTGCACACCAAATAAAGAAATTCTAAGGGGAGAACCTTTTCAAAAGAGAATTACAAAATATGCATCTGTAAAAATAAATGAGGTGCAGGACGCTTCTAAATACGATGGCTCAAAATTAAGTTGGAGTTCATGGTATTAATCAAATTAATTAAGTTATTTAACTAAAATATTTTATATTTAATCTTTAAAATCAATCAATTATGGCAAATTTATTTCACGTTGTTTTTGACGGTCATTTAACTGCAGATGCAACATTCAGAAAACTAGCGGAAGACAAAGGAGTTTTAAACTTCACAGTGGCTCACAACTTCCCAACAGCAAAGAAAGACCAAAATCAAAAAACCATCTATGAACCACAGTATTATAATTGTGTTAGGTGGATGACTTCCGGAGAAACACCGGAGCAATTATTGAACAGTTTGAAAAAAGGTACTAAAATCATTGTGGAAAGTAATAAGATAGAAATATCAACAACCACAAAGGATGAAAAAACCTATACTAATGTGAATTTCATAGTTAGCAACATAGTTTAAAAATAGAGCCCTAAATAGGGCTTTATTTAAGTTTTAGGGAATAGTCCGAAATGGACTAGCCCGCTTTAAAAAGGATAGCAATCCTGTCATAATTTTTCTATAAAAATTTCGTCAGGATCGCTGAGCTATAAATAAATGAAAAATGGGAAAACCGCCTTTCTTTTCCCTCTCCTTTTTTCCCTATTTTCAAGAAAAGTCCACAATCCCCCAGCTCTCCCTTCGCTATTGTGTTTTTTATCCGGAAGAAAATTTCCCTTTGCTTTTCCCTGGCTAAGTCCCCAGGGAAAACTTCTCCCGGAATCCATAAGGACAAAACCTAAACCCTCCCCTCCTTTCCCTTCCTGGTTTAAGTTTTGGAATTTTTTTAATCATGGAAAGTCCTCTTTTGAAAAAGCCTTAATGTTTGTTTTTTTTGTCGCCCCGGTTGATGATACAAAGAACCCTTGCAGCTCTTATTCACTCACTTCTTTGTTACTGAATGATAACGATTTTCTTTGTGCAAATTTGAAATTTTATAGTGATAAAAATTTTTCTGCTAGATAGTTTTTTGGGTATTCAATTTTTTTTTTTGGCTAAAAAAAAAATCAAACCTTCCACAAAAAACTACGCCTGACACCTTTCCCATTTTTAGCCCTAGAAAATTTCATGGTTAATTGGCACAGAAAAACGAATCCTCAGTAACGAAGCAAGTAAATAAGAGCTGCGTTCTTTGACATCACCGGAACAACAAAAAAAACAGCATTAAGTATGCTTTTTCAAAAGGACTCTCCATCTCTCAGAGAAAACAGATTGTCCTCGAAAACAAAGCAAATAATTTTTAAAATATAACCCCAAAATTTAATTTACTATGAAAAGAACAATTTTAGTACTAATCGGTATTGTAATAGGAGCATCTATTTTAACCGCAGAATTTTACATTGGTTATGAGCAAGGTTACAACGCTCATAAGCAAGAAGCCAACGCAAGGGCTAAGGAAATGATTGATAACGATGAAATTCCTAATAACTCAATAGAAGTAGGAACTTTAGATTTTATCATCAACAATAAATCCGGAGAGCTAGAAAAATTAACCAAAAAAAAATAAGTCATGAAACCACACCAAGACACTTTAAGCCCTAGAATGGGTATCTTTCTTTTATTTGCTGCAGTAATTTTGATAATGGCAGTAGATAAGTTTAATTTTTAATTAAGTTATTTAACCAAAATATTTTAAATAATGGAAACGTATTATTTAATTTTCGACCATGAAAATGATGAGTATTCAGTAATGAGTGAGCAACAATTTTTATCTGCAGGAGATAATATAGAATATGTTCAAGCAGATGAATCTGAGGAATATTTATCTTATCAAGCAACTTCGCTAAATGGATATTTTACAGAATTAGAGGACTAAAAAATATTACAATGGAGAAAGCCCAATTTTATATTACCAGCGGTTTGCAAAGATTTTTGATAGACCAAAATTCAACAATTCTTATGAGGGCAATCGTAAAGCTTCAAGAGTTGGAAGTAATTAAAAGAGAAGAGTTCCAGGTATGGAGAATCAAAAGAAAACACAAAAGTAAGTTTACAATTGTCCTGGATGATGGGAATTATAACAAGATTTTTTGGAGTACTATTGAGCTGCCTGGATGCAATGCCAATAAAATGAAATTCTACTTTGAGAATTCAGTTCTATGCTTTCCAAGAGAAAGATAAATTTACAATCAAATAATTTAGTTATTTAACTAAATTATTTGATTTATTTTATTAATTTTAAACATTCAAAATACAATGGAAAAAGAAGTTTATGTAGTCTTTGAAGTAGTGAGACTAACAGGAAAAAAAGAAAAAGGTTCTACTATAGAAGTAGGAGAGAGATTTGTTGGTTTACTTTCTGAAAAAAATAATACTGTTTTATTTACAGATGTTAATGGTCAGGAATGGAAATTAAAAGTTGGCCAAGATTGGGAACAGTCGAAAGAAAAACAGTGTATAATAATTGAAAGATTTTAACAATAAAAATTGAATATGAATAAAATAGGAAATATTTGTATAAGCGTTTTAGCAATTTGTACAATAACGTATATTATTTTGGTTTTCTTTGGCGGAAAAATTCACCTATTCAATGATTTCCTTAATAAAAGGAGTATTTATTATTCCGGAGGGATTGGAGGAACAGCCGCCTTCTATACAGGGAAAGAATACCTATTGTTTTTATCAGGTTTTATAGGGCTTTTATTCTTTATATTATCATTGCTAGTTATATATATACAAGCAAAAAGTAAAGTAAATAAAGACAAGATTAATTAAAATATCTTCAGCTCCTTAATCGGGGCTGAAGTTTTCAAAAACTTAAAATATATACCAATGAAAATTATAAGTATTATAACTGAAAAAGGTGGAGTAGGTAAAACCACCACGTCAATACATTTAGGAGCTGCTTTCTCTGAGCGAGGAAAGAAAGTATTATTGATTGACTTCGACGAACAAAGAAACCTTTCAAAAGGATATAAAATTGAAAAAACCTTTCCTTATAACATTAAAAATTTTATGGATAAAACAGGAGATTTCAGATTAACTCAAAGAGGGGAAAATCTTTATATTCTATCAGGTAGTAGAGAAATATCTGCAGAGGATTATCAACGTACTGACTTAAGGGAAAGATTAAACTATTTGAATTCAAAATTTCCTTTTGACCTGGTTATTATTGATTGTCCCCCAAGTCCATTAAATGGAAAGATGAAACTAGGTGAAATTGCTTTGTGTAGTAGTGATTTGGTTATTTCTCCAATAGAGCCGGAAGAATATTCAGTAGATGGTATTAACGAATTATTACCACAGATTGTAAGGATAAAAAAGGATTTTAATCCAGGATTAAATCTTCTAGGATTTTTCTTTAACCGGGTTAATGTAAGGAATCGAAGGTTCAAGACTTTTTCCCCATTAGCACAGCAAGAAGGAAAAGGGTATTTTTTTAGCTCAATGGTAAGAATTGACGAAAGTGTTGAGACGGCTAAAACGGCGGGAAAAACAGTATTTCAGATTGCTCCAAAGTCAAGAGCGAGTGAAGACTATAAAAATTTAGCAAACGAAATAATAGAAAAAATATTCTAATGGATGATACTTTTAAAATAGAGGGCTTTGACCAGGAAATTAATGATTTAAAATTGAATAAATCACCTGAGATAAACAAGAAGAGTGAAGACAATGAAATAGTAAAAATCTCTTTAAATATGTATAAGGACGATTGGGAAGCGCTGTTTAGGTTCCGGACTCACATGATAACAAAAAAGAAGACAGACTATTCACAGTCTCAAGCTTTTATTTATGGTCTTAAATTACTAAAGGAGAAATATAAGATAAAACGTGATATGCCGAAAGTTAAACTTTCAACAGGACCCAGGGGAGGAACTGATAAAAGACCAAAAAAAAATAGTTCAATAGACCTTCCTTCGGATTCCGTGAAAATGATTAATGATTTTCTTTATTATAGAATAATGGAAGAGGGATTAATAAAATATTCCAGGTTAGACATGATCTCGGAAATGGTAGAGCTGATTAAAAAAAATAATAAGGAGATAGTATGGAAGTAGGTGAGATTTTCAACGCAATATTTAGCATGGTAGGTATGTTTGCAGACTTATTTAAAGCTCAATTTTTGCAAATGGCATATATCTTAATCATTCTGTATAATTTGAATACAATATTAAATTCAAAAAAATTTAATCTCCTTTCAATCATTTTGCAAATTATAATATTATACTCATTAGTTAACAACTCAGATGAAATAAATCTAAGTGTGAACGAAAATACCTGGGTTAGTAGAATAACATTAGGATTTTTACCCTTTTATACATTAATCATATTTCTCTCAGAACTAATAGATATAATTAAAAATAAAACTAAAAATAAAATTTAACAATGGGAAAAATTATAACGCCTATAATAGCATTAATTTTAATTATAAGCATGTTTTTAGGATATAACTTTTATGGGAAAAACTTTTTGATTTTTATTTCCATAATTGTAATGATTGCATCTCTAGCATTTCAGGGAAAAAGTTTTGCAGAACGTACCATAACGAAGAAAAAATTTATTTTCAATATGTGTATAGTAGCAGGTTTTATGATTTTGTTAAATGCTATTTTATTATGGTATGGCAGATAAGAACAAACGTTATGAGGCTATAGTAAAGCTGAAAAGTGGTCCTGCAGTTCCATATAATAGTTTAAATAGAGGACTATTTATCTTTGAAAAATTTGTAAAAGCTCAGTATAAAGATGAATGGATATTTTGGACTGTACGAAGAAAGACGACTAAAGAGATTATAGGTACTTTTAAGAATAATACGACCTTTCAAATAAAGGCAGTGAGGGTATACCTGCAAAAACAAGAAAACAAAGGAAAAACAGGCTTATTTGTTCGTTTCCCATTTTCTAGGCATACAGCTATTGTAAATAGGAATTTATTTTTCTCCCATAAAGTTATATTAGAATGTACAGAAGAATATATTACTATAATCGAAAATATCTTTGATAAGGCAATAGAACAGGGAAAAAAAGAGTTAGAGAGTTATTTTATAGATAAAGGGCATAAAGTTGCTCCGGAGGAAATTCAGTTAACAGAAATTAGGATAGAAAAAATTCTTATTACCAGGACTAATGAAGATGGAACTTCACCAACTGTTAATTTTCCATGAAAAAACCCAGCCACAAAAATGACCAGGTTTTTATTAAGTGAGATAATTATCTCTTTGTGATACAAATATAAGAAAAAAAAATTATTAAATGACAGCATTCACAACAAATATGGTTAGAGTAGATAAAAATATTTCATATCATTATCTACATTTTAAAAAATACAGCCTGGATGATGGCAAACTAATGTTTTTATTACTCGTCTACCTAGCTCATCAGCATCAACATGATTTGTTTGGTAATGGAGTTTTAGACCCTGTAAAGTTTTGTAAAGAATTCAATTTACAGCCACAGCATGTAATTTGGACT
The DNA here is from genome assembly GCF_003815775.1 of Chryseobacterium joostei. NCBI lineage: Bacteria > Pseudomonadati > Bacteroidota > Flavobacteriia > Flavobacteriales > Weeksellaceae > Chryseobacterium > Chryseobacterium joostei. Next base: position 8,294 of record NZ_CP033927.1, on the reverse strand, counting down.
AAACATAAAAATCCACGACAACTAAGAGAAAATTCAATAGAAGAATTAGAAGCTGCAGAAATACCTGTTTTTGAATCAGTTTTTGAAAATTCATTGTATTGTCTATTTACAGATATATTCCATTTTCCAAAAGAAAAAGGAAAGTTTTATTACACCAAAATAGCAAAATATAAAAAGGGAGAGGGAGTTGATAGTATCCAATTCATAACTTCTTTGAATATAAGAACTGTAAAAGTAGGAAAGACTTTTAAAAAAGTATATGACTATGAACTAAGTGAAAAATTCATTGCTAATCTATCTTTTCTATTTTTTGATGTAAATATTAATTCTCTGAAAATTTCTACACGAAAAAATAATGATGGACTTTATTTTAAGATTAAAGACACCATTAATCAAATGGTGGGTAATAACAAAAGTATAAAAGAACTTGATTTTGATGAAATTAAGACAATTCTAGGAATTGATAGCAATGAAGCAAGTTATATTAAGAAAAAAATTAAAAAGGCTTTTTCAGAGTTACTTGAACTTCCGGACTTAAAGAATAAAGGGGTCTCATTTTCCTGGTTTACATTACCCAATCATAAATTTGAATATGGAATAAAATTTCATTTAGAAACTGGAGCAAATGAACCTTTAAATAAAGTAGAAAGAGAGAAAGCCTGGAAAGAAGTGAAACAAGGCTTATTAAGAAATTTGTTATTAGCAGCATATAAAAGAAGATACCCGGAAGCCGTGTTTTTACCGTTAGCTGAATTAAAGCATAATTATTCAGAATGGCTGAAAGATAGTAAGAGAGACTCTGATAGTAAAAGGACTACATATATAGATTTTCATAAAAGTACAGCAACGCCAGACCTCGCAAAAAAAATGGAATGGATGGCAACTTCTTTTCCCGAAGAACTGTCAAAAGAGTATGAAAAGTATGTATAACGACCTCCAAAAGTGTCGGAGTTTTAACATTTGCGACCTCCAAAAGTGTCGGAGTATATCATTAACGACCTCCAAAAGTGTCGGAGTATATCATTAACGACCTCCAAAAGTGTCGGAGTATATCATTAACGACCTCCAAAAGTGTCGGAGTATATCATTAACGACCTCCAAAAGTGTCGGAGTATATTCTAACCACCTCCAAAAGTGTCGGAGTAAATTGAAAATTAGCATAAAAATACTATTGAAAACCAGTGTTTTATAATAACGACCTCCAAAAGTGTACAAGTTTAATATAACAGAACCATAAAGGAAGTATAGTGTATAGATATAATAGTCATAGATAATTTAGAAAAGTCCAAAGAGATAAATATCTATAGACCGCATCTATTAAACAGAAATAATTTTAATATGAGAAATACAGTATTAGAAGATTTTAAGAATTCTCTTTTAGCAAAGGAAGTTCACAGAACGGAAAGAAGTGATGAATTCAGTACCTATATTGAATCAGTAGAATATTATCTTCATTTAAGAAAAAAAAATGATAGAGAAACGGCAGAACTTTTTTGGAGGACCGATAATGATGTATTTGGTTTTTCCTTTCCAAACATTCAGGATGCTTTTGAAGTAATAGCCAGGAGAATTATATATTTTGAAAATCTAATTTTGGTAATAGATGAACTAACAAAAAAAGAATATCAAATCAGAATAGCAATAGTTTCAGAGAATGAGGATTATAAAAAGGTTTTCGAGAGTAGAATAAAAACAGGAAAAACAATTTTGAAGAAATTAAGACCTTATGTTTTAGAATATGCAGAAAGTTTTTCGGAAGAAAGAAAATCTAAAGACAAGACAAAAGATATATCTAAATTTTATAAAAGATGGTACATTTAAGTAAAAAAAATCCTCGTTTATACGAGGATTTAAAAACTAATAACCATGAAACTCAAAAGAAAAATTGAGTATCTCAAAGCAAAAATAGGGAAATAAAAATAAATATCTCTTTGGACTATTTAATTTATTTATCCGCCATTTTGGCGCATTTTTCTTATTCTTTCTAACCCGGATTGTATATCATCGGTATTAAAATTATCATAATCAGGTACTTTAAAATTTGTGAAATTTTCAAACTCATATTTTACTTTTTCTTCTTCAATTTCTTCCGGTTCTGTGGGAATAATTTTTTCTTCCTGGGCAATTACTGGAGTGCTTATTTCTTCAAAGGATAAGTTTTTTGTTGGTTCAATATATTTTTCCTTTTCAGGTTCAATTTTAAATTTATCCTGGATGGAGCTTAAAAAAAAGTTAGGTTCATTATTGTAAGGATAAAAAATGAAAAATTGAGTTTTCTTAAATTTTTTAGCTACTTCAAAATTGAAATTAATTTGCTCCAATTCATCAAATTCTCTCTTACAGGTTTCTATAATTTTTTGTACTAGAGCTGATGATGTTTTTATATTAGGAACGTTAAAAAATTCTCTGAATTCTTCTACTGAAATTACAAGCTTTTTTCCAATATAAGGAGCAAGTAATTCGTCCATTTTTCCTGAATATTTAAGTCTGTATTTTATCTTCATTTTTAGTTAAAAATATTTTCAAATATACGATATATTTTTATTAATATTTATTAAAATTATAATAATCATAATTATCTATATTTTAGATGTTTATTATAGTATATTATAAAGTATTTTTAAAAGTTAATTATTTTATGTGTACATATAAAAATATTATCTCATGAAAATAAAAACGTTAAAAGTTAATTATTTTATAATTAATTGAAATTTAAGTAATTATAAGAGTATAATGGATTTTTGAGAAAAAGTATCTTTTTGGACTTTTCAAAAGTTGAAATATTTATTAAATATCTGATAATCAGTATTAAAACAGAAATTTTTCGCCCCTCTATTGAATCAATCAATAAGCAAGGTGTAGATATGTATTACATTTTTTATTTTTTATTGTTTATCTTTGACTTATATTTTTTCAAAATGAGTCAAAGCCGAACAAAAAAAAAGCTTCCGGAAGAAGAGTTTAAGAAAGGAATAACTGTCAGGTTTAATGAAGAAGAAAGGAAAAAAATAGAAGAGAAGTCAGCAATTTATTTCGGGGGTAATAATTCAAAATTTCTGAGATATTGTGTTTACAAGGAAATTAAAAATGTTTCACCTGGACTAAGCATAGGAATTCCAAAAGAAGATTTTTATGCTATGGTAAGAGAAATTAATAAACAAGGAACCAATCTTAATCAGTTAACAAAGTTTTATAATTCCGGAATAAAAAAAGAAGGTGAAATTTTCTTTCTATTGAAGTCCATTTTAGAAAAAAATACTCAAATCAATGATAATTTGATTAAGCTTTTAGATAAATAAGATGCAATGATAGGTAATCTTACTCATGTAGGCACTTTAGAGAGCCTTACTAACTACCATTTTAAGAAGATAGAAGAAGGGGTAGCAGAAAAATTATATTCACAAGGAATTGACGATAATAGTAAAAAATCTGTAGAATTGTCTTTTAAGGCAATCTCAAAACTTGATGACAGTATGGCAGACCCTTACGTACATCTTTCTCTTAATTTTCCCATAGAAGATAAGGAGATTTTGACCAATGAAAAGATGGAAGAAATAACCAGGGAATGCCTAGAAAAATTGGGTTATGGTGAGCAGCCAGTTTGGGCAGTTAGACATCATGACCAAGACCATCCTCATATTCATATCATCACACATTCTATTAAAGATGATGGAACAAAAGTTTCCCGAAATTGGGAACAATACAGACTCATGGAAATTAACCGGGGCTTAGAAAAAAAGCACGGTTTAAGAATAGTTTCTAGTATTAAAAAAGAAATTTCAATAGATAAAAAGAATCATGTAGAATTAAATAAATCTGCAGATTATAAAAATTATTTAACTCAATCTGTAAAAGAAGTGATGACATTAAAGCCCCGGAGGTTTAATGATTTTCAGCAAATATTGAAAGAAAAATATCACATTGAGACTTATGTTTCAAATAAGAAAAATTTCACCGGGGTATCTTTTGCAGTAACTGATAAAGTTAAAGGAAGATATGTTGAAGAGAAAGGAACTTTAGCAGTTTCCGGAAGTGATTTAAGTAAAAAATTTTCCCATCCAAAATTAAAAGAATCCATCCAGGGAAATTTTGAAAACGCATCTAAAAATTATGGAAAATTACTTTCATTTCAGGCAAGGTTTGAAAAAGAACTGAAAGTTTTTGAAAAAATAAAAATAGAAGATTTTAACAATTACAGTAAGTCAATTGAAATCATAAAAAATGAAAAAACAGGATATATATTTATTGATAAAGTAAGTAAAAATGCTTTCAATAGTAATGATTTAAAAAAGTTAGATACTTCAAAATTGAGCGAAGAAACAAAAGTAGAACTCAGCCCAGAATTAAAAAATAAAATTTATACTGAGGCTCTTTTTGCTTATCGAAATGACATGAAAGCCCAGGGATTTACTTCATCTTTTGTTCAGGATATTTATCAGAAAGAGAACATATTTAATTACCTGGAAGTAGGTAAACAATACAATGAGCTTAAAGGCTTCCTCACAGACAAGGAAAATGAATCTCTCAGAACTTATTTTTCTGAAAAAAATAGAACTTTAGATAAAGTAGTAGAATCTTTCCAGGAACAGGAGAAGGAGCAGAGGAGATTTGATAAAGAAACTTATTACTCATTTACAGGAGTCAATAATATTGCCGTAGTAGAAAAGCTTTTTAACCCAAAAGAACCTTTGCCATTCGAGGTACAAAATACTTTAAAGGGAATACGAAATATAACTGAGAAAATAGAAGAAAGAGCGGAGAAACTAAAAGAAACCAATGAACCTGAGAAAGAGAAAAAAGAGAAACTTCCGGATTACCAGGTGAAAGTTACAAAAGATATATATTTTGCTCATGAAAAGCTATTTAAAATTGAAGAGCTGCAGGGAGAATATCGAACTGAACTGGAAAAGCTAATAAATAAAGAGTATGGTATTGATACTAAAAACAGGGCTTTTAAGACCGAAATGGAACCGGAAAAAGTTTTGGAATATCTAAACAAGCATGGAATAGAAATAGTCCAAAATGGAGCTAATTTATCAGCAAAAATAGAAGGTTATACAGAACCATTCCTTTTGAAAGGCTTAGAACAAGATTTTTTAAAACCTCTAGGGGAAAAACTAAATCACCAAGAGGTTGAAAATGATAAAGAGGTAATTAAGTCAAGACTAGCAATAGAAGATAAAATTTGGTCAAGAGTTAACATTGAGATTCTTCCGGAAACAGAGCGAGAAATTTTGAAAAGTAATGAAGATTGGAAAATTTACACAGAGGACAAAGAACACAATAAATTACTTAATGATTCTTTGTATTTCTTCATAAGAGAAGCAGGAGTAGATTATAGAAGTACTTTATTAGAGAATATGTCTCAGAAAAAGACTCTTTTTGCAGAAGGAATAGCAGAGGTAGTGAAAGAACAAAATATTCCTGCAGAGAAAATAGAAAAGTTTGTAGATTCAATGAGTACTCAGGAGTCAATCAATAAAGCAGAGTCTTCCGAGAAAAAAAATATTGAGAGAAATATAAATTTAGCTGCAGCTTTTGAAAATCCGGCAGCCTTATTAGCCCTACAAGGATATAGAAGCCAAGAGATTCCTGCTACAGAAGACAGACCTTCAATACCTGGAATAACTGAAAAGACAGGAAAGCATACTGTAGAAACAAAAATGAAGGTAGATGCAGAACTGCAGAACTACATAGCTGAAAACAATGTTTATAAATTTTATTCTCCATTAATCCGGGATATGGTACAACAGGTATCAGGAAATGAGGGAAAAATGCAGCTTCCGGAAAAAATGCTAGTAGTAGAAGAAATCAAAGACAAGCTTCCGGAAAAGGATGTTTCCTTATTAAAAGGAGTAGCTGAGCGAGACTATATTGATTATTACTTTAACAAGTCAATAGAAGAGGATATCCAAAATAAGCAAGAATATTTGAATTCAAAAGGTATACAGGTTGATGAACAGGAGAATGGTAGTAAACTTTCCCTGGTTAACTCTTCTACAGCTATAGAAAAGGAAGAAAAGATAAAAGTTGATTCCGTATTGCAAGAGAATATTTTAAAGCAAGTAGGAAAAGATAACCCGGAACAAGCACAGATTCACAGGAAAATACATACTCTTATAGAAAGCGAAAATTATGTAGGAGTAGCAATGGAGCTTAGGAATAATGGTCTAACAGAGAAAGATATTTTCTTCACTAAGAATGATGAACCAAGGTTTCAAGAACTAGGGGATAGTATGGTACTTAATGAAGCCTTCTCCACTATAGTAAAAGAGCAAAAAGCATCTTATCATAGTGACCTTTTAGAATATATATCGGTTAACAAAGATTTATCATTAGAGAAATTTAAGGAACTTACCCAGGACCATAAAATAGATGATAATAAAATAAAAGATTTTATAGAAAAAATAAGTTCTCCGGATGCAATAGAACAGGCAATTATGAAAGAAAAAATGTCTTTGGATGCTAACTTCACTCTGTCAAAAACTTTTGAAAATCCGGCAGCCTTATTAGCCCTACAAGGATTTAGAAATGATGAAGGGGGAGTAACAGAGAAAACCGGAAAATATACAATGAAAACAGATATTAAAATAGATTCAGAGCTACAGAAATTTGTTGCTGAGAATAATGTATATAAATTCTATTCCCCTGTTATAAAGGATATGGTTAATGAAGTATCAGGAAATGAAGGAAAAATGCAGATTCCGGATAAAATGCTAGTAGTGGAAGAAATTAAAGACAAGCTTCCGGAAAAAGATATTTCTGTATTAAAAGGAATTGCGGAAAAGAATTATATAGACTACTATTTCAATAAGGCAATTACTAATGATATTCCTAATAAGCAGGAGTATTTAAATTCAAAAGGTATACATATAGAAGAAAAAAATTCAGGAATTAAGCTTTCCCTGGTGAATAGTTCCAACGCTACAGAGAAAAGCTTCCAAATTAAAACGGATGTAGTTCTCCAGGAAAAAATTCTCAATCATTTTGGGAAAGGAAATGAGGAAAAGGCACAAGTAAACAGGAAGATTAATATTCTTACTGAGAATGGTAACTTTAAGGGAGCTGCCTTTGAATTAAAAAAGAATGGAATGACTGAAAAAGATATGTTTTTCACGAGTGCAGATAAAGCGAATTATCAAAGTTTAAAAGAGAGCTTGAAATCTATAGGAAATAATCAAAATATGAACCATTTAACCACTGTTTTATCCGGGCTTATTACTACTAATAATCTGAGAAATAAAAAACCAAATATTAAAAAAGGAAACAATAAAAGTAAAGGAAAATCAAAATATTAGAATATGGAAAAAAATAGTAACTCAAATAAAAAATTCTCTTTTGAAGGGAATCTGACTGCTGTTAGGTTATGGTCAATTGATGATAATCTAGAAACTCTAAACGAGACAAAAAAAAGACTGCAGGAAATGGTTAAAAAGAAATGGTTAACTTTCTATGTAACAACTGTAGGAATGATTTTAATAGGCTATTTTTCTTATAAATACCAAATACTAATAGGTGTAATTTTGATAGGTATTTTAATTTTTATACTATACATTCAACTGAAAAATTTAAAAAGATATAAATACCAGGAGATAGACTTAAATTTGAGAATTGAAGAATGGGAAGAAAAGGATGATAAATTGTTGGAAGAAATAGAAGATATTTTGCTCCATTCATCAGAAAAAATTGATATTCCGGAAGAAATGAATATGTTTCGTTGTAAAAAATGTTATTCTGCAGGGAAACAAAGAATAGTATGTGGGTTAAGTGTAGATGGAAGAAAATTTCAAATATGGTGTGATAACTGTAATAGAGCTAACCTTTTATTTGTAAAAGAATTAAAAAACTTATAATAAATTATGGAATTTAAAGACTTATTAATAGAGCATGATTATTATTGTGCAGATAGAAATTTTTATAACAGAAAAGAAGGAGCAGAATGGGATTCCTTTGATGAATTTTTAGAAGTATATAATAAACTTAATCCTGATTTAAATTTTGTTTTTAGATGGGATTTACGAGAAAATGAGGAAAAGAAAGAAAAGTATATTTTAGAAATATTCATGGTATTTCAGCGTAGAGGTGTTTTCTCACCTCATATTATTGATAATATCACGGTAGATGATTTTGAAAAAATTAAGGAATTCTTACAACCACGTTTTGAAAAACTCGTTAAAATGTGGCTACCCTTTAAAATTCAGGAATAAAGGAAATAATTAAACTTAAAATCTTTGATAACACCGGAACTCTTTTTAATTTGTAAGGTAAAGAAAATTTCAGAGCTAGAAGTTTTC